>NZ_JACCBM010000002.1 GCF_013409865.1 Herbiconiux flava | reverse complement strand
CGGTGTCGAAGGTCAGGGTCGCGACCATGCCGGTGAAGGCCGGGAGCAGGACCTCGAGCGTCGCGACGGAGTCGAAGACGGGCTCCTTGTCCTCTTGGAGGTCACGGTTGTACGCCAGCGGCAGGCCCTTGAAGGTCGCGAGCAGCCCGGTGAGGTTGCCGAGGAGCCGGCCGGACTTGCCCCGAGCGAGTTCCGCGATGTCGGGGTTCTTCTTCTGCGGCATGATGCTCGACCCGGTGGAGAACGCGTCGTGGAGCCGGACGAAGCCGAACTCCTTCGTGTTCCACAGGATCACCTCTTCGGCCAGACGCGACAGGTCGATGCCGATCTGCGCGAGGACGTAGGCGAACTCGGCGACGGTGTCCCGCGCGGCGGTGGCGTCGATCGAGTTCTCGGCGGGGCGGTCGAAGCCGAGCTCGAGGGCGATCGCCGTCGGGTCGAGTCCGAGGGAGCTGCCCGCGAGCGCTCCGGCCCCGTACGGGCTGACGCTGGCGCGGCCGGACCAGTCGCGGAGGCGCTCGAGGTCACGCACCAGCGGCCACGCGTGGGCGAGCAGGTGGTGCGCGAGGAGCACCGGCTGCGCGTGCTGCAGGTGCGTGCGCCCCGGCATGATCGCGCCCTGGTGCTCGCTCGCCTGCTGGCTGATCGCGTCGACGAGGTCGATGACCATCCGCCCGATGCGCCGCCCGTGGTCGAGCATGTGCATGCGGCCGAGCGTGGCGATCTGGTCGTTGCGGCTGCGACCGGCACGGAGCTTGCCGCCGAGGACCGGGCCGAGGTCGGCGATGAGCAGGCGTTCGAGGGCGCCGTGGACGTCCTCGTCCGACTCGTCCGGCTGCAGGGAGCCGTCGGCGTGGGCGGCGTCGAGGCGGTCGAGGCCGGCGGTCATGGCCTCGAGCTCGTCCGCCGTCAGGTAGCCCGCGGTGTGCAGGGCCCTGGCGTGTGCGCGGGAGCCGGCGAGGTCGTACGGCGCGAGCTGCCAGTCGAAGTGCGTCGACTTCGACAGGGCGGCCAGTTCGGCGCTCGGCCCGTCCGCGAACCGGGCACCCCACAGGGCGCCGGCGTTGGTGCCGTCGGTCTTGGTGGGCTCGGCGTCCGGCCTGGAGGCCCGGGGTACGTCCGTCATGTCGTCCTGCGTCGTCTCGTGGGTCGGTCTGGGTCGTGCGTGCGTCTGGGTCGTGCGGCGCGGGGCGGAGGCGGGTCGGGCCTCCCGGGCGGTGCGGACGGCGGGACCTGTCGGTCCCGCCGTCCACGAGGCGACTAGTTCGCCAGGTCGCGGCGTGCCGAGATCTTGGACGGGAGCGACCAGATCTCGATGAAGCCCTTCGACAGCGACTGGTCGAACGTGTCGCCGGTGTCGTAGGTCGCGAGGTCGAAGTCGTACAACGACTGCTCGCTGCGGCGACCCGTGACCGTCGCCCGGCCGCCGTGCAGCTGCATGCGGATGTCGCCGGAGACGTACTGCTGGGTGTCGTTGATGAAGGCGTCGAGCGACCGCTTGAGCCCACCGAACCAGAGGCCGTCGTAGACCAGGTCGGCCCACTCGGACTCGACACCGCGCTTGTAGCGGTTCACGTCGCGCTCGAGGGTCAGGCTCTCGAGCTCCTCGTGCGCGGCGATGAGCGCCATCGCGGCCGGGGCCTCGTAGACCTCGCGCGACTTGATGCCGACGAGACGGTCCTCGACGACGTCGATGCGGCCGACGCCGTGCTTGCCGGCGAGGGCGTTGAGCTCCTGCACGATGCGCAGGACGCTGAAGCGCTGGCCGTCGAGCGCCACCGGGATGCCCTGCTCGAACGTGATGGTGACCTCGTCGGCATCACGCGCGATCGCCGGGTCCTGCGTGTAGGCGTAGAGGTCCTCGATCGGGGCGTTCCACGGGTCCTCGAGGAACCCGGTCTCCACCGCGCGGCCCCAGACGTTCTGGTCGATCGAGTACGGCGACTTCTTGCTCTGGAGGATCGGCAGGTCGTGCTCCTGCGCGTAGATGATCGCCTTGTCGCGGGTGAGCGCGAGGTCGCGGACCGGGGCGACGCTCGTCAGGTCGGGTGCGATCGCGGCGACGGCGGCCTCGAAGCGGACCTGGTCGTTGCCCTTGCCGGTGCAGCCATGCGCGACGCTGTCGGCACCGAGCTGCTTGGCGGTCAGGGCGAGGTGCTTCGCGATGAGCGGGCGGCTCAGCGCGGAGACCAGCGGGTAGCGCTTCTGGTAGAGCGCGTTCGCCTTGAGGGCGGGCACGAGGTAGTCGTCGGCGAACTCGTCCTTCGCGTCGATGACCACCGACTCCACCGCGCCGCAGTCGAGCGCGCGCTGCCGGATGGCCTCCATGTCCTCGCCACCCTGGCCGACGTCCACCGCCAGTGCAACGACCTCTTTGCCGGTGGCGTCCTTGAGCCAGCCGATGCCGACGGAGGTGTCGAGTCCTCCGGAGTACGCCAGTACGACGCGGTCTGCCATGTGATGTCTCCTAGGGGTGTTGGGGGGTCAGTTGTTCGCGGCGAGGAGCCAGGCGAGGAGGGCCTTCTGGGCGTGGAGACGGTTCTCCGCCTCGTCCCAGATGATGCTGCGCGGGCCGTCGATCACGTCGGCAGTCACCTCGTAGCCGCGGTCGGCCGGCAGGCAGTGCATGAACACGGCGTCGTCAGCGGCGTGCGCCATCATCGCGTCGTCGACGCGGTAGCCGTTGAAGGTGTCGAGCCGCTGCTGCTTCTCGTCCTCCTTGCCCATCGACACCCACGTGTCGGTGACGACGACGTCAGCGCCGGCGACGGCAGCGACCGGGTCGGTCACCACGAGCACCGAACCACCGGTCTCGGCAGCGCGCTGCTCGGCGTCCGTGACCACCTGCGGGGTGGGCGAGAACGCACTCGGCGAGCCGACGCGGACGTGCATGCCGGCGGTCGCGCAGGCCAGCAGGTACGAGTGCGCCATGTTGCTCGCGCCGTCACCGACGAACGCGATGGTCTGGCCGGCGAGGGCGCCGCGGTGCTCACGGATGGTGAGCAGGTCGGCGAGGAGCTGGCAGGGGTGGAAGTCGTCGGAGAGGGCGTTCACGACGGGCACGGACGTGCTCGCAGCCATCTCCTCGAGCCCGGCCTGGCCGTAGGTGCGCCAGACGATCGCCGAGACCATGCGCTCCAGCACCCGGGCGGTGTCGGAGGGGGTCTCCTTGCCGCCGAGCTGGCTGTTGGCGGTCGAGATGATGAGCGGGCTGCCGCCGAGGTCGCTGATGCCGACGTGGAAGGACACCCGGGTGCGGGTGGACGACTTGTCGAAGATCACGGCGACGCTCTGCGGGCCGGCGAGGGGCTTGGCACCCCAGCGGTCGCGCTTCATCTCGACGGCGAGGTCGAGGATCGCGGACTGCTCGGCCTGGCTCAGGTCGTCGTCACGGAGGAAGTGGCGGGTCATGCGGAGGTCTCCTGGTGGGCGCCCTCGACGGACGCCATGCTCTGGGCGAGGATCGCGAGGAACTCGTCGATCTCGGCGTCGGTGACGATGAGCGGCGGCGCGATGCGCAGGCTCGACTCGTTCGGCGCGTTGACGATGAGCCCGCGCTCGAGGGCGGCGGCGGCGATCGCGGCCGCGACCGGCAGGTGCAGCCCGACGCCGATGAGGAGCCCGGTCCCCCGGACCTCCTCCACGAGCGGCGAGCCGAACGCGCTGATGCCGCTGCGGATCCGCTCGCCCTTGGTGACCGCGCCCTCGACGAGCCCGGCGGACTCGATCTCGGTCAGCACGGCGTTCGCGACGCGGGTGCCGAGCGGGTTGCCGCCGAAGGTCGAGCCGTGCTGGCCGGCGGAGAACAGGTCGGACGCCCAGCCGAAGGTCACGAGCGCGCCGATCGGGAAGCCGCCGGCGATGCCCTTGGCGACCGTGATGGCGTCCGGGACGACGTCGTACTGCTGGAAGGCGAACCACGAACCGGTCCGACCGACACCGGTCTGGATCTCGTCGAGGACCAGGAGCGCGCCGTGCTGCTCGGTCAGGCGTCGGGCCGCGGCGAGGAAGCCCTCGGGGAGGTCGACCACGCCGGCCTCGCCCTTGATCGGCTCGATGAACAGCGCCGCGACGGTGTCGTCGATCGCGTGCTCGAGGGCCTGGATCGAGGTGTCGATGTGCTCGACGCCCGGGATCATCGGCAGGAAGTCCTCTTGCAGGGCGGGCTTGCCGGTGAGTGCGAGCGCCCCCATCGTCCGACCGTGGAAGGCCTGCTTGAGCGCCAGGATGCGGGTCTTCCGGCCGTCGGCGCCGCGGTTCAGCCGTGCGAGCTTGAAGGCGGCCTCGTTCGCTTCGGCGCCGGAGTTGCCGAAGTACACGCGGCCCGCGTCGCCGGCGCCGGAGATCCGCTTGAGGCGCTCGGCGAGTTCGAGCTGCGGCGGGGTCGCGAAGTAGTTCGAGACGTGCACGAGCTTGGCCGCCTGGTCGCTGATGGCCTCGACCAGGGCCGGGTGGGCGTGCCCGAGGGAGTTCACGGCGATGCCGGCGAGGAAGTCGAGGTACTCGTTGCCGTCGACGTCCCAGACACGGCAGCCCTGACCGCGCTCGAGCATGATCTTCGGCGGCGTCAGGGATCGCATGAGCGACGCCCCGAACCGGTCGTTCCAGGTCTCGGTCTGCGTCTCGGTGCTCACCGTGCGGTTCCCTTCGTCTGCGTGGTGTCGTGGGTCACTGCCGGACCGCGTCGGCCGATCTCGGCGTGCGTGTTCTGGTTCTCGGTCCGCCTGCTCGGGTCCGGGATCACCTCGGTGCCAGCGCCGCGGAGCGTGAAGACCTCGAGCAGGATCGAGTGCGGGATCCGGCCGTCGATGATCGTCGCGCCGCCGACCCCGCCGACCACGGCGTCGAGGCACGCGGTCATCTTCGGGATCATCCCCGACTCGAGCGACGGCAGGAGTTCGCGCAGTTCCTCGACCGCGATGAGGTCGATGATCGAGTCGCGGTCGGGCCAGTTGCGGTACAGCCCCGGGACATCGGTCAGCATCAGCAGCTTCGAGGCGCCCAGTGCGATCGCGAGTGCGGCCGCCGCAGCGTCGGCGTTCACGTTGAGCGCCTGGTCGGGGTCGGCGTCGTCGATCGCGATGCTCGACACGACCGGGATCTGGTTCGCCCGGATCGCCGCGAGGACGCCGGACGGGTCGACGTGGGTGATGTCACCGACGTGGCCGAGGTCGAAGTGCTCGCCGTCGACGACGACGCCCTTCTGCTCGCCGGTGAACAGCGAGCCGCCGTCACCGAACACGCCGACACCGATGCCGTCCCCGTGCTCGTTCATCAGGTCGACGATCTCGCGGTTGACCTCGCCGGCCAGGACGTCGCGGACGACGGTGATCGCCTCGGTCGTGGTGACGCGGTAGCCACCGCGGAACTCGGATTCGATGCCCTGTTCCTTCAGCGCAGCGGAGATCTGCGGACCCCCGCCGTGCACCACGACGGGATGCAGGCCCGCGTAGCGGAGGTAGACCATGTCCTCGGCGAAGGCCCGCTTGAGGTCGTCGTTCACCATGGCGTTGCCGCCGAACTTGACGACGACGATCTTGCCGGAGAACCGCTTCAGCCAGGGCAGGGACTCGATGAGCGTCGCGGCCTTGACGGCGGCGAGCTCGTGCTCGTGCTGCTTGGTGTGTGCGTCGTCGGCCATCAGCTGGAGTACGCGCTGTTCTCGTGGACGTAGTCGTGCGTCAGGTCGTTCGTCAGGATGGTCGCCGAGTACGGCCCCACCCCGAGGTCGATGAGCACGTCGGTGTCGCGCGGTGTCAGGTCGACCTCGTCGATGGGACGGTCGGGCGCACCCGCGTGGCACACCCGCACGCCGTTCATCGAGACGTCCACCGCGTAGGGGTCGAACTCGGCGTCGGTGGTGCCGATCGCCGCGAGCACCCGGCCCCAGTTGGGGTCGTTGCCGAACACGGCCGCCTTGAAGAGGTTGTTCCGGGCGACGCTGCGGCCGACCGTGACGGCGTCGTCCTCGTTCGCGGCGTTCACCACGTGGATCGCGATGTCGTGGCTGGCACCCTCGGCGTCCTGCTGGAGCTGGCGGGCCAGGTCGGCACAGACGACGGTCAGGGCCTCCTGGAAGTCGCCCACCTCCGGTGTCACACCGGACGCGCCGGAGGACATCAGCACGACGGTGTCGTTCGTCGACATGCAGCCGTCGGAATCGACCCGGTCGAACGTGACGCGGGTGGCTGCCCGGAGGGCCTGGTCGAGTTCGTCGGAGGTGAGGAGCGCGTCGGTCGTGATCACGACGAGCATCGTCGCGAGCCCCGGCGCGAGCATGCCCGCGCCCTTGGCCATGCCACCGACGGTCCAGCCGTCCTCGGAGACCGACGCCTGCTTGGCCCGGGTGTCCGTCGTCATGATCGCGGCGGCGGCGTCGGGGCCGCCGGTCTCGGACAGGGCGTCCGTGGTGAGTGCGACGCCGTGCAGGACGTGGTCGCGGAACGTCTGGTCGCCGCGGCCGATCAGACCGGTCGAACAGACGACCACGTCGCCGGCCCCGATGCCGAGGGACTCGCCCACCGCCTCGGCCGTCATGTGCGTGGTCTGGAAGCCGAAGGCCCCGGTGAAGCAGTTCGCGCCGCCGGAGTTCAGGAACACGGCCCTGGCGATGCCGTCGCCGACGACCTGGCGGGACCAGATCACCGGGTGGGCCTGGGCGCGGTTGCTCGTGAAGACCGCGGCCACCGCGGCCTGCGGGCCGTCGTTCACGACGAGCGCCACGTCGGGCGTCCCGCTCGCCTTGAGCCCGGCGGTCGCGCCGGCAGCACGGAAGCCCGCCGCTGCGGTCACGCCCTCCGCGTCGCTGACGGACTGGAGGCTCGTGGGGGCGTCCGCCCCGGTCGTTGCGTCGGTCACGGTGCGACTCCGTCCACGCTGAGGCCGAGGGTCTCCGGCAGACCGAGTGCGATGTTGGCCGACTGGACGGCTGCACCGCCGGTGCCCTTGGCGAGGTTGTCGAGTGCCGTCACGGCGACGACGCGTCCGGCTGCTTCGTCGACGGTCACGCCGATGAGTGCCGTGTTCGCGCCGATGGTGTCCGCGACCCGGGGGAACTGGCCCTCCGGCAGCAGGTGCACGAAGGGCTCGTCCGCGTAGGCCTGCTCCCAGGCGAGGCGGACGTCCCGCGCGCTGACGCCCGGCGCCAGCTTGGCGGTGGTGGTGGCGAGGATGCCGCGCGACATCGGCACCAGGACCGGGGTGAACGAGATCGTGACGTCCGAGGCGCCGGCGACCCGCAGGTTCTGCTGGATCTCCGGGACGTGCCGGTGCTTGCCCCCGACGGCGTACGCGCTGGCCGAGCCCATGATCTCGGCCGCGAGGTAGGTCGACTCGAGCTTCTTGCCGGCACCGGAGGGCCCGACGCTGAGCACCGCGACGATGTCGTCGCCCTGCACGAGCCCGGCCTGGATGCCCGGCTGGATGCCGAGCGTGATCGCCGTCACGTTGCACCCGGGGACCGCGATGCGCTTGGTCGAGGCGAGCTCGGTCCGCTGACGGCTCTGCGCGACGATGTCGTCGACGTCGCGCCACTCGTCCGCCGAACCCGGGGTCGGTGCCGCGTGCAGGAGCTCGGGCAGGCCGTAGGTCCATGCGCCGTGGTACTCGCCGCCGTAGAAGGCGTCCCAGGCGGCGGGGTCCGTCAGTCGGTGGTCGGCGCCGCAGTCCACCACGAGGGTGTCGTCGTCGAGCTCCGCGGTGATCGCCCCGGACTGCCCGTGCGGCAGTGCCAGGAACACGACGTCGTGCCCACGGAGGGTGTCCGCCGTCGTCTCGACCAGGGTCAGGTGCGACAGCGACCGGAGGTGCGGCTGCGTCGCGACGAGCGGCTGCCCGGCGTTCGAGAACGCGGTGACCGTCCTGACGTCGAACTCGGGATGGGCGGAGAGGATGCGCAGCAGCTCACCACCCGCGTAGCCACTGGCTCCCGCCACGGCGACGGATACGGACATGGGATTCCACCTTCGGTCGGACTGTTCGTCGAGGATCTGAGGCGGCGGCCCCGGGCGGTGCTGGTCCCAGTGGGATCAGTCGCGCAGGGTCGCCCCGAATCGCTCGCCGGCACGTCGGACTGCGCCGTCACGGGCCACGGAGGCCTCGGCAGCGGTCAGGGTGCGGTCCGTGGCGCGGAAGCGCAGCGCGAACGTCAGGGACTTCTGTCCCTCGTCCACGCCGGAGCCCCGGTAGTCATCCACGAGCCGAGCATACTCCAACAGCTCTCCGGCGCCAGCGCGGACCTCGTCGAGCACGTCGCCCGCGGGGACGCCGACGTCGACCACCAGGGAGAGGTCCTGCGTCGCTGCGGGGTAGGACACGATCGGCGCCACGTGTACGGCATCGGGGACCGCGGCGACCACCGCGTCGAGGTCGATCTCCACGACGGCGACGACCCTCGGCAGGTCTGCGGCGGCTGTCAGCTCGGGCAGCAGTTCGCCCGCGATGCCGACCACGGTGTCGCCGACCAGGAGCGACGCGGCGCGTCCGGGGTGCAGTGACGGATGGGTCGTCTGTGCGACGGTCAGGTCGACCCCGGCGGCCCAGGCCACGGTCCGCGCGACGTCGAGCGCGTCCGCGATGCCGAACGGCTGCGGGAGCACGCCGGGCTGCTTCACGAGGCGGTTGCCCGTCAGGAGCGCCGACACGTGGAACGGCTGCGCAGGCAGGGCGGCGTCGAGCGCGAGGAGCGTCTCGGTACCCGGGTGCTCCGCGCCGACGGGCACCTCGGTGGTCCCGAGCTCGGCGTCGGACACGGGGAGG